>NZ_CP110218.1:0-9000 GCF_026185255.2 Lactobacillus sp. IBH004
CAAATAAGCTGGTATGAAGCAATTGGTCTAATTGTGAAATTACCAGGTAATGAAAAAAGGGAAGGCTGTTAAATCAGTCTTCCCTTTTGCTATACGGCTTCAAATTCACAAACATTTTTTTGCTGCAGTTTGAAGCCTTGTAGCACTAAGTTTCGTAGCAACTTCGCTTAATGTACATTATGTTAAGTTGCTTTGGTATATATGGAATTATTTTTTTGATTAGGTATTTAATCTGCTTAATTTGTAATTAATTTGCGTATTTGAGTTTTGGTTTGCTTATTTTTTGTTATTTTTGAAGAATATCATCCATTCATAAACACATGTAATAACTGCTATTAGATAATCATACCAATGAAAAGCTTTTGAAAAGCCCACTAAAGAGAGGAGAAACACAGCAATCAACGCTAAAGTAAAAAGGATAGGCATAGCAAGCGTCATATTGTATCTGGCAAGCCAAGTATCGATTGGCAGAAGCTCTAGAGCCAAGATAATGATTATTATTAAAGTAGTATTCATGTTATAGTCACACCTTTTAGATTATTTAAAGATAGATAAATACGACTGTTCGTGCCGTCCAGTAAGCGACTGTGCTGTTAAGGTGAAGATAATGAATTAGCGCATATCGTATACCATCTTCAGCTTTACCTTCATAATCAGTTAGAAAGTTTACAAAAGCTTTTAGTGGCTTAGTTTTTAAACTGTTACCAGTAATTTTAGCAACGTATTTGGCAATTTTCTTAATTGTTTCTAACTTTAAGCCACGTGTCAGGTTATTGTTTTGTTCAGTAATTTTGTCTTGTAAGAGAGTATTCTGCTGCTCCTCATTAAGTCCAGCACCATTAACAATTTGATCAAACTCATCTTGTTGATCTTTAGTTAATGAACCGTACAATGCCCCATATGAACTGTTGTTTTGATTTTCATTGGAATTACTTACGGAGTTGTCCGTAGCAGCAAATGTATTTACTACAGTTGTTGCCATGGTCGTTCCTATAAAACTTGCTGCCCCAAGAGAAATTCCCAATTTTTTAATGGTACTTTTCATAATAGTACGCCTTTCATAATATTTTAGATCAATGTCGACATTGATATTAAAACCATAGTTCAGTATAAAAATTTATCAACAAATAATATTAAAAATAATCATGTATATATAAACATATAGTTCGTTAAATATCCAGTTAATTTGTGCTTTATAATATGAAATTATCAAGTTTTTCAAAGATTAATAACTAGAAGATAAAATAAAAAATGACTCTTACAAGTCATTTGAAATATTGATTACTTATTAAAAAAATACAGTGAAAATTAATATTATAGTGGGTGAAATTATTGTCAAAATAACTTTGAATACGTTACTTTTAAACATTAAGTTCCCTATTGTTAGCGAATGATTATAAGTCAGTTAGAAGTGATCTTAAGATGCCTCAAGGTCTTATGCCCAATTATTTAAAAATCTTTTGCCACCAGTGTTCATTTTTTCGAACTGGCTCTTTTAGTTCATTATCAATGTTTCTTTCCTTACGTTCTAAAGAGCCCTGCTCTTTTATCTTTTGGTCTCTGCCATGTAACTGTTGTTGTTGGTTCATAAGCTGCATTAACCGATCAAACTTTTTTCCTAAAGCCCTATTAGCTTCTCTTAACTCTTTATTCTGCTCCTCGATTTTACTTAAATATCGATTATTAAGCTGATCAATTTCTTCTTGTTGTTTCGCTACTTTTTCTTCCAAATGTCTGACGTAATCAGTTTTACTAATTGATCTAGCAGAACCTACTTCACCATTTTTAAAATGAGCAATGACTTTCTTCGCTTCTGATTCATCAAGAACCATTTTTCTATTTTCTTTTTTATATATTATCTTATATTTTTTTATATACGAATTAATCCTTGTTCTATATCTTGCTACTTCTTTATTAGATGCTGTAGGTACTATTATATCAATTATTTCTCTTATATCTTTCATATATATTTCTCTTATATTGCTATATATTACTATATATTTCTATATATTATTATATATCAATAACAGGACGAAGTCCTCAAAAGAGTAAAGAGGGTTTTATTAAAACATAGAAGCACACGTAGATTTCAAAAGTGTAGATATACAAAAAGGCAATCCAAATGGATTGCCTAGACGTCTAGTATGTCTCTTTTGCATGCGAGGATCGCACTTTATTTTTCACGAAGTTTTTTATAAATCTTTTAAAACTGATAGCCATTTGGCTTAGCACTACTTCGACTAATATTTATATTAGGTTGCCTGGTCCAGTAAAGGTAGCCTTAATAGACAATTAACCAGATAGCTATTAGAATTTAAGGATAAAGGAGTAATTACAATGAAAATTAACAAAAAATTGTTTATTAGCTTATTAGCTGGAATATTGACAACAACATCATTAGCAGTTACTACAACTAATATTGATCAAGCTCAAACTACTACGTCAAATGTAAATTCTGAGCAAGGCAAGCTAACCTTGAATCATAAGACTCGTGTTTATAACAAAAAGGGTAAGAAAAAGTATTCTTATCTTAAAACGAATGGGCTGCTAAAAAAGGGTGCTTTAGTAAGATATGTTGGCAAAATTAAAGCCCTATCTGATCCAGATACCAAGCGTTATTCCTTTAATGACAAAGATATGAACTGGTATTATCTACCATATAAAACAATTAAAGGTAAACAATACTACAACATCGGTCATGGCGGTTATATTAAAGCTATAAATGTTGATAGTATCAATGGAAATAAGTTATTTACTAATTATGCTACTGTTACAATAGCATCATCGCCATTTTCTTCTGATAAAGATTTTACAAAAGCAAATCTTGTTAATAATAAAGGTGAATTTACCAATAAATATGTCAAAAAGGGTACGAAACTAGTGGTTGATCGTCGCAGTAATAGAGAAGAACTAGCAGGGACGACTAAAATTGATATGCTTGATAATGGAGTTCTAGAAGTATTCCGCATAAAAAACAATAAAAAATTGTTTGTTTTAAGAGACGACCTTAAAACGCAGCCTCGTCAGCAACTAATACCGTATACTAATATCATGCATGTAAGATTTGTGAATGACGCATATCTTTATAATATAAAAGGAGAATTTGCGGACGATTCATGGTTTAGTTCAGGTGATACGGTTTCGGTTACAGGATTAAGATATATATGGGTTCCAGCAGATAAAAAAGCAGAACTATTTTATGAAGTTTTAGATTCACCTTCATCGATGTCAAACTGTAATTTTGTGAAAGCTTCGACTGCTAAATATACTTTTGGCAATCATTTAAAGCCAATAAATACAGCAGCTGATGTCACGCCAGCCAACATAGAAAAAATATAAAAGAATAAAGTTAAATATAAAAAGCAATGAATCCTCATTGTTTTTTTTTTGCTTAAAACTTGCACAATTCCTCCAACAAAGAATTAAGCCGACATTAGTCGGCTTAATTCCTCCTTACGTGCTATTTTAATTATGATCTCGAGATTAAAGATTTGGATAGATAATTATTTTTTCAATTAGTAAAGGAGTTTCGATATGAGAAAAGTATCTAGTGTAACGCCAAGTTTGAAATATGAATTGAATGGTCTCCATCAGGTAGTTGTTCAAAAAGGTAATGTAGCAACTAAATATATATATGCGTTGCAGCAATTGGCCAAAGGTACAGATACTGTAGTTTATAGAGCAAGAAAAGATGGATTTAATGCACAATTTACAAAAGGCGAAAAGCATTTTCGGTTATTTTTAAAGGGTGCTAAAAAGAGTGGTACAGCAGGTTCTCATACACAAACTTGGGAATATGCTGGACCTAACGGCAATGGTGAGTGGTTTATTGGTACAAAACCTAAAAAACTTTCAAGCTCTAAATATTACTGGGCTACTCAAATAGCAAGGGTAAAATTTCAAAATAAAAAATATACGAAAAATACACAGATGCCTAGGTTGTCAGCTCTTAATAGAGCAGGAGCAGGCTATGATGATAATGTAGTTTATCCAGGAGTTAATTTGCTTAGATCCGAAGCTGCGGTTTCTCCAAATTATCTAGATATGTTGATTGTTACTATTGATACAAGTGGAACGGCTCATTTTGGTTTCTACTCAGTGAATGAAATTAATAAAGCTCTCAATGGTGGTCCTACAAATTATCCGCTTGATCAATTTCGTTGTTCTTATGCATTTAAAATTGAGAATTTTACATCTGCTGTTGGATCAATTCAGGGCTTTGATATAGACGATAAAAAAAATATCTATATTTCAAGTGAAGCTGCACCTAAAACAGATGATGTAGGTCAAGGGGTAGCTCAAGATCGTTATATTTATAAAATACCTTATGGTTATCAAAAACTGCCGAATGGATTAGTGGATTGGAATAGCACAGAGAACTGGCATAGAATTAATTTGAATGCTAATAATAATGATCACAATAATGGTTCAGTCTTAGATCGGAGTAAATTTGTTACTGAGTTTGAAAGTATTCAAGTAATTAATAAAAATGATGCATATTTAACGGTCTCATATCATGACGCAACTACATTAAAGACTTTGCACAGTAGAATTTATGAAATTACTTGGAATGACCCAGAGTAGTAATAAGTTTTATAAATAGATCATAAAATATTTAAAAGTCTCAAACAGCTCACTTACTGTTGAGACTCTTTCTTTTATACAAACCAAAATAGCAAGGAGGAATATGCATAATGTATAAAAAACTGATAATTTTGCTAACCTCAACTGCCTTTTGTGGACTCGTTTCAATGCTAATCAATTTTTATCAGTGGCATGTAAAAACAAGAAATACTGCAAATGATAAAGAACGGCGACGATTATATAACGAAGTAAAATACTATCGTACAAAGTTTCTTAATGATGAAAATGAAATTGATCATTTAAAAGAAAAAATTCGTAAATTAAAGGCAGCACAATTTACTACTGTCAAGGAGAGAAGTGATATTGATGGATAAATTAACGTCTATTTTACAATTGTTAAGCACGCTAGCTGTAATAATTGCGTTTATTCTTGTTGGTATTTATCCATATATTAAAGAACGTAATAAATCTTTAGCAGATAAGTTAGATGTATGGTATAAGCTTGCTCAAGTTTTAGTTAACGAGGAAGCTATTAAAAGTGAGAAATCTGGTGCAGATAAAAAACAGACAGCTACTGATACATTAATGATCCAAGCAAAAAAGTTAAAAGTACCATTAACCAAGAATGTGGCTGCTGGATTGGTACAAAATGCTTATAATCAAACTAAAACAAGACGTAGTTGAATGCCTACAAAGCAGATTTAGCAAATTGCGTAAATCATACAAGAACTTAATGAGCAGGTAGTTGAATTATATAATTTATTAGATTAATGATAATTAGCCATTAAAACACGCTGGCAGCAATTTGTTGTTAATCTAGAAAGCTTTTAAGCTTGATAGAATACTACTCTCAGTCTAAAAGACTATTAATTTTAAAAAAATTAGTAGAATTTGATATTTCTATGGTATGATTACTTTAACAAGCAAATAAAATGCCTTGATTGCCAATAAGGACAATCAAGGCATGAAAAAAGCTAATCTCAAACTTTTGCAGGGTAACAGATTAGCTTCATCAATTAAATTAAGTATAACAAAAATACTTAAAAATTCAAGAGATGAAGTTAAAAAGACCTTCGAGTTAAAAGATTAGCCCGGAGGTCTTTTCCGTTATCAAGCGAACCAACAGGACAAAGTTGAAAAAAGGGACAGGTTTAATAGAGCCATTTCAAGTAATAAATCTATTTCCGAAAGCACGTAACGAATGCAGTGGGGCAAGTGGCGGTGACGACCAGCAGTTAAGCGAACCAGGTCAGGGCGGTACAGACGACTACTGTCTGGTCAGAATTACTCATGCGTAAGGCGAGCAGGCAGCAGTGGAACATACGGCAGTAGCAAGGACAGAACATAGTACGAGGTACTATTGGCTGGGGTTAGCATATGGCGTTGCCCAGACCTTCAGATCATATTTTGGAGCGACAAAAAACAACGGCTCGGCTACTGTGCAGGGCGTTTTTTAGCTTAAATGTATGCTGGTTCTTTGTGACCAGATTAGTAACCAACAATCGACAAAGCGGTTAGTTAGATAGTTTCTTCTCCTTATCGCAAGGGGAAATTACCTAACTAACCGCTTTGCGGTTATGTTAGTTACCTTATGGGGCCAGTGTGCCCACTGCAGGGAACAGTAATTGGCAGTTTAGGTTAATTATTTGATCTTGTTTTAGGTTTAGGTGGAGCAGCTGGCGTAGTAGATTTTGGTTCAGCAGTCTTTCATGGTTTATTTGCAGGTTAGGGTGTCGAGTAGTGTTTTAGTTTTGCTTGTAGGAGATTAACCTGGTTTTTTGTGGCTGTTTATTTGTTTGGAAAAAGTTGTTTTATTGCTTGTACCTTGGAATTTCACAAATTCCTAGGAAAGAGCATAAGGGAAACTGCTATCACTTACTTAACGTAAGGTGAGAGCTTGGCGGTGCCAAGCGTTTTCTAACAGCAGCTGCCTGCTAGCACTTTTTTTGCGAAATATCCCACCGTGGGACTGTTGTGAATATTGGTGTAGAGCCAAAAGCCTCATCTGGGTTTGTGAAAGGGAGCTGACAGTCCCACATTGGGATTGTTACAAATCCTGGTAGAGCAGCATTCTTCTAAAGGCAAAGATCGTATCAAAAACCGTATTTTAGCTCCGCTGAATGCCAGGTTCACTTTAGATGTAATGGAGAGCGGGGGGGTAAAAAATAAAAGTAGGCAAAATAGTTGAGGAATGATTTTGTTTACTTTTAAAAAATTGGGACAGTCATTTTTGCTAGGAAGTCGTCCATTTGGTGGAAAATCAGGTGTAAGTATACCCGGGGGCGAAAAAACGGCTCACAGGGGCTAATAGGGGCTAAATTAGGCAAGCTGTTGTTGGTAAGTTAGAAGAGAATAAAAAATAAATATATAAAAAAAGCGATCCTTGTGGACCGCCTTAGACGTCTTGCAAGTGACTGAACCTGCTTACACGTTTAGTTAAACATGTCTGACGTTATCTAATTCTATAAAAATTATATCATGAAAATAAAAATTTGGTAAAATAATCCTGCGCGTTTAGTGCACTATCTTGAGAAGTTGACTGGCTTCTCATAAAGGAGGTGAAAAGACGTGTCTGATGTTCTAATTCTAATTCTTTTGTATCTTGTAATTACCGCAATTCGAGATGTGTTGAATATCGTCAAAGATATTCTTAACGAACTACTTAAGTAGTACAAAAGTGAGGCCTAAGATTTTATCTTAGGCTATTTTTATAGGTATAAATAATTGAATAAAATTAATTAAAGATATATAATCTCGATATTAAAATATTAATTTATTAAGGCATTATATCATTATAATATTTTAATATACGTTTATAGGAGAATTAATTATGAAATTTAAGTATGTTGTTGGATTAGGTGTTGCTGCTGCAACCTTTGCGACAGTTGCAACTCCATTAGCGGTAACAAGTGTCAAAGCTGAGGCAACAAGTGATAGTGTAGAAAGTCCTGTTTCTAAATATGATATAAATCCTGTAGCAAACTATGATAACGATTCATTAAGACAAATTGCAATTAATAATAATTTAGATTTGTCTGTAGTTGAAGCTTTAAATGATAATATCGATCCCGATAAAGCCTTACCTAATGGTACGCCTATTTATTTGCCACAAAATGTTGGCTCTGTAGAAAACGTAGTAGGACCTCAGGCGTTCGGACCTTATGATGGTGTACCAGCAAGTATTAAGAAAAAATATTATGATAGTTTAAGTAGTGCAGAACGTTCAGCTAAACTTTGGATTGCAAAGAGAGAATCAGGATACAATTATTATGTTTCTAACGGTACGCATTACGGTCGCTTTCAGTTAGATAAAGCATATCTTAATGGCGACTATAGTATAGCTAATCAAGAAAAAGCTGCTACGATATATATTCACAAACGTTATAGTGGAAGTTGGGTAAAAGCTAAAGCATTTTGGCAAGCTCATGGCTGGTATTAAATCAAAGTAGGTTGGGTAAAAATGAAAAGATCACTTAGTATAGCAGCATTTGCAGCTGTTTTTGGTGCAAGCTTGATATTTAGTGCAACAAGCAGTAATTATGTGCCTGTTAAAGCAGCTGACGTAAGCGATACAAATACTGTAGTCAATAATCAGGGTGTGTCTGATAAAACATGGTCTAACAAACTGACTAAAGCTGGCTATGTTTTCAAGTTAGCTAAAAATATAGCTACTACTGATGGCGGATTGTATCAAAGAAAAAATGGCTTACTTAAAAAATATAGTTTGAAGCATGCTAAAAAAGTTTTCGCTAAAAACATGTTATTCAAAATAGATCGCGCTATATCAGTAGAAAATGGTTCTTTAGTTCATATTGTGTCGCAAAATGGCAAATATAAGTTTTGGACTAATTTTTTAACCGGGACATACAATGTAAATGGTCATAAAAAATCTCTTAAACCATTAATAAAAACCGAAGTAGAAATGATCACTAATACTTCTAAAGAGAAAATAGCAAAAAAGCTAGTCACTGCCGAAAAATTGGCTAATAAATTAAAGGGTTCAGATAAAAAATTGGCTCAAGAATCAATTACTCAATTGAAGCAATGGATTGATAATGAAGTTTTTGCTAATATTCCTGTTCTTCTAATTGGTAGCCTGTAAGACAAGTAAACAAGTTTTTAATTTACTGCTGCTATCAAAGTGATTTTCTTATTAATTTACGAAGCATACGGAGCAATTTAAAGTTAAAGATTAAAAGTAACAAATAAGCTGGTATGAAGCAATTGGTCTAATTGTGAAATTACCAGGTAATGAAAAAAGGGAAGGCTGTTAAATCAGTCTTCCCTTTTGCTATACGGCTTCAAATTCACAAACATTTTTTTGCTGCAGTTTGAAGCCTTGTAGCACTAAGTTTCGTAGCAACTTCGCTTAATGTACATTATGTTAAGTTGCTTTGGTATATATGGAATTATTTT
>NZ_CP110219.1:0-6359 GCF_026185255.2 Lactobacillus sp. IBH004
TTATTGAATACCAGGCTCGCTTTGAATGTAATGGAGAGCGGGGGGGTAAAAAATAAAAGTAGGTGAAATAGTTGAGGAATGATTTTGTCTACTTTTAAAAAATTGGGGGCAGTCATTTTTGAGCAAAAAGAGAAGTGAATTTAGCAGGTAAATCACACAGCTTATCGCCAGGAAGTCATCCATTTGATAGAAAATCAGGTGTAAGTATACCCGAGGGCGAAAAAACGGCTCACAGGGGCTAATAGGGGCTAAATCAGGCGAATTAAAAAAGCATGAATGTTAGAGAGTTTCATGCTTTTTTCTGTTTGGTCGCATTTTAAATGCTCGTGCTATATTAATATATAGCAGGGGAAATTTTCCCTTAGCATTAAAAAAGGCGTTAAACCTGATCCGTTTAACACCTAATAATGGATATGAGATAGCTAGTCCCATATTCTTAACGATAGAGTTTTGCTAACATCTATTTACATTATAGCCGATTTTGGTTTTAAGTAAAAAGTTTGCAGCAAAGCCAAAAAGGATTAGCTACTCTGAGTCAAGTTTCGGAAGGTGGCAAGAGCTATGCTAACAACAAATGCCAGTTTGGCAATCACTATGGTAGTTTTACCAGTAATTGCGCACGTACTGTGCAAAATGATTGATCGGTATTTTTTTAATGAAAAGTAGCAAATAAGCTGGTATGAAGCAATTGGTCTAATTGTGAAATTACCAGGTAATGAAAAAAGGGAAGGCTGTTAAATCAGTCTTCCCTTTTGCTATACGGCTTCAAATTCACAAACATTTTTTTGCTGCAGTTTGAAGCCTTGTAGCACTAAGTTTCGTAGCAACTTCGCTTAATGTACATTATGTTAAGTTGCTTTGGTATATATGGAATTATTTTGCTTTGGTATAAATTAAGGACAGATAAATGTAATAAATTTGTTTATAGTTATGCTTCATTAATGGCTGCATTTTTATTAGTAGAATAGGCTACCCCGACTATTGTTGCTAAAATAATTAAACAAGTTATACATAATAGTGTTAATGCGATAGTAATGCCGAAAGAAGCAGTAATTGTAGTAAAAATAGTTGTCATAACTGGCGCAGTCACTATTAAAATTGTGTTAAGCATTCCCATAGTTGATGACAAAATGTTTTGGTCGACTGCTTCAACAAGCCACTGTGTTAATTTAGGACTAGCCGTACCAATAAATATTGCAAGGCTTGCCATGATAGGCAGACAAATGAAAATATTTTTAATGAGCATTGTACCAATAACTGCGATACTTAAAGCTGTTGAAATAATTGCAATAGTGAATAATGACATGTTCTTGAATAATTTTGTGCCTACAATGCTACCAAGTGCCATACCAGCAGTCATTACAGCTCCTATTAGGGCAATCGTAAAACTGTATGTTCCAATGACCATAGAGGACTTATTACCAGCGATTACGATTGAAATTAAAGGTTCAATTGATCCTAAAACTCCATTTAATAAAGCAATTACTAGAACGACTGATAACAATCCCTTTGCTTTTTTTACTTGTTTGAATGACAAAGCAATTGTTTTAAAGAATCCTTTTTCATTAACTGAAGTAGTTGCTTCTTGGGGACGAGTCTTGTAATAATTACGGCCGACGCTGGCAAAAAGGGCACCTGCCGCTAGAAATGTTAAGGCATTGAAGATTGCTAAGCTGGAATAAGACATGAAAAGTAATAAACCAGAACCAATGAATTGTGCAATCATATTGATAATACCGTTGATCCCACTAACAAATCCTTCAGCTTCAGCAACTTCATCATTTCCGACAATGTTAACAATTAGAGGCGTTTGAAGGCCACCAGAGTATGAGCCAGCAATATCCGATACTAAGTTAATGCCAATAACAGTTAAAACTAGGTTCCAGCCAGCAAATCCACTAGCGAAAAGTAATCCGACGATTAGATAGAGTCCAAAGCGTATAGCAGCTAACCAAACCATTAGCTTGAATTTGTTTTTTGTACGATCAGCTAAATATCCACTAAAAACTTGAAAAATTTGAGGTACTGATTCTGAAATTGAAATCAATGAAATAGCCAAGGCGTAATTTCTTAATTTACTTGCATAAGTAATAAGTGCTAAGTAAAACAAAATATTGCCTGCACCAGATAAAAAACTGGCGATTGTAAATTTTCTATAATCCTTGTTCTTTATAAAAATGTCCATAATTTTATAACTCCTAAATTAAATATTTTATATATTAAGTTATAACGTGGTTATAATAAGGAATATCAAAAATGTCGTATTTGAATGTTAAACGCCAAATTCGAAAGAAATTAAGGAGGGTCACTAATGACAATAGGACAATTGCTAAAGCAATATCGAATTGAGAGTTTGAAAACTCAAAAAGAATGGGCTGGTGATACGATTAGTACATCATATTATTCAAAAGTTGAAAAAGATCAGCATAGAATTACAGCTGAGGATTTGATTGCATTACTGCGTGCTAATAACATTAAATTGTGGGAATTTTTTGGCAAGCTTAGTCAAGAAGATAAGGTAAAATATGACGAAAACAGAGATATTGGCGAGGCAATTAATGAAGCGTTTTATCATAATGATAAGGATCAGCTTAAGGATATTAAAAATGTCATTGCAAATAGCGAAATAGCTGATAAAGAAGATCAGTTGCTATTTATAGATGCACTTATAGCTTTAGTTGGTAATCACGTAGAAGATCTTGATGAAAAAGAACGAAGTAAGTTGAAAGAAAAGATTTTTAATATTTCTAATTTTGACGAAAATAAATTAGATTTGTATTGTAACTTGATGCCATTTTATGATCTCGATAGCAACTTGTTAATAAGTCGGCGAGTGATCACGCAATTTTGCCATTCTGGGAGTTCGAATGTTCAAGAAACAATATTAGGAATAGAGATAAACGTGTTATTTATGTGTATTGAGAAAGGTAGATATAAAGAAACAAAATTCTTTATTCAGGCAGCTGATCAAATTAGTACTAAACCGAACTTGTTTTTTTATAAAAACTGCATTTTTATACTTAAAAATATAGTGAATTATCACTATGAAAGAAAGGATGAGTATTTAAATAAAGCTCGAATGGCAATTGATCATATTAGTTCGTTAGGCATGCCGGAGTACAGCAAAGACATGAAAGGTATTCTAGATAAATATGGGAAAAATTAAAAAAAGTCGTATTTGATATTTAAAATTCAAATACGACTTTTTTATTATTTTCTGTTAAATCGAAAATATACTTAAGCTACAAAGTTTAAAACAGAAGGAGATGAAGTACATCAACTTTTGACTGAATCGTTATCATTCACATCTAGGTAACAAGTAATTGGAAATAAAATGAAGAAAGGAGATAAAAATATGAATACATCAACTTTTGGTTGGGTTGTTATCATTCACAGCTAAGTAATAAGTAATTGGAAATAAAATAAAGAAAGGAGATAAAAATATGAATACATCAACCTTTGGTTGGGTCGTTATCATTCACAGCTAAGTAACAAGTAATTAGAAATAAAATGAAGAAAGGAGATAAAAACATGAATACATCAACTTTTGGTTGGGTCGTTATCATTCACAGCTAAGTAACAAGGATGAAAAAAAACGACGAAAAATCAAACATCAGGTAATTACAGATGGAGTGCTGATAAAATTTAAAATCAACACTTTATAAAATAATATAATTAAAAACGTTAGAAAGGAGAAATCAATATGACTAAAAAGATGACTAAAAATCCACTTAGAATTGGCCCACCATGGTTTTTTTAAATTTAACTTTATTTGGAAAAGAACTAATTTATTGTAAGAAACGACGAAAAATCAGACATCAGGTAATTACAGATTAGAGTGCTGATAAAATTTAAAATCAACACTTTATAAAATAATATAATTAAAAAACGTTAGAAAGGAGAAATCAATATGACTAAAAAGATGACTAAAAATCCATTTAGAATTGGCCCACCATGGTTTTTTTAAATATAATTTTATTTGGAAAAGAACTAATTTACTACAAAAAAACACACGAAAGTAAATTATCGTGTGATAACCAATAGTATTAAAAACATTGCCGTGCGTGGCAATGTTTTATTTGTTATATGCTAAATAGAGTATAACACTTTCAAGATAGTTTTGACCACCATGATTTTTTACGGATTAGTATTAAGTGGTGTACTCCTTTTTTTGCTTAATTCATGTGTGGATATGATACTGATAATAATTGCATTTTTTTACTTTTTCCGATTTATTTAATGCTAATATAATGCCAAATGGTTAACAAATACTAGACATTAATGTAAATAGGAGATAGCAAACACATGAGTAATATTACAGCCAAAGAGCTAGTTAATGAGTTAGGCTTAAGTAGAGCAAGGCTATACCAAATAATAGCAAAACTAGACGATAATAAAAAACCTAAAAAGAGTGCTTTAGGACAGTATATTTTCGATGATCAAGCAGTTAAAAATATTAAACAATACTACGCAGAAATTTCTGTCAAGCATAATACAAATAGTGCTAAACATATAGATAGTAAAATGATTAACACTATTTTGTCTAGCCTAAACAGTCGAACAGATGAGCTTGAAAATCAAATTAAACAATTAACGGAAAAAATAAATATTAAAGAGCAACAGATACAAAAACTTGTTATTGAAAAAGAAAATTTAAGACAAAGTAAAGATAAGCAAATAGCACAATTAGCTGAAAAATCTAACCAACAAATAAGTGAACTACATAAGCTATTAGATCAGCAACAGCAATTAAATTTGACCACTAACGAACAGAATAAAAGATTATTAGAGCAACCAGTGGTTAAAAAACATTGGTGGCAATAAAAATAATTTTCAACATTTAAATTTATTAATTTAAAATTTTTTGAAAGAATTCAATGAATTTATGTTAATATTAATCTATTAACGCAAATAAAAATACCCTGATACCTAGTAAATAACAAAGTATCAGGGCATGAAAAAAACTAATCTTCTAGCACTTTGACACGGTCTAAAGATTAGCTTCATCAACTGAATTAAGTATAACAAAAATACTTAAAAATTCAAGAGATGAAGTTAAAAAGACCTGCGAGTTAAAAGATTAGCCCGGAGGTCTTTTCCGTTATCAAGCGAACCAACAGGACAAAGTTGAAAAAAGGGACAGGTTTAATAGAGCCATCTCAAGTAATAAATCTATTTCCGAAAGCACGTAACGAATGCAGTGGGGCAAGTGGCGGTGACGACCAGCAGTTAAGCGAACCAGGTCAGGGCGGTACAGACGACTACTGTCTGGTCAGAATTACTCATGCGTAAGGCGAGCAGGCAGCAGTGGAACATACGGCAGTAGCAAGGACAGAACATAGTACGAGGTACTATTGGCTGGGGTTAGCATATGGCGTTGCCCAGACCTTCAGATCATATTTTGGAGCGACAAAAAACAACGGCTCGGCTACTGTGCAGGGCGTTTTTTAGCTTAAATGTATGCTGGTCTTTGTGACCAGATTAGTAACCAACGATCGACAAAGCGGTTAGTTAGATAGTTTCTTCTCCTTATTGCAAGGGGAAATTACCTAACTAACCGCTTTGCGGTTATGTTAGTTACCTTATGGGGCCAGTGTGCCCACTGCCAGGAGCAGTATTTGGCAGTTTAGTTTATTCAGCTGACTTTGTTTTAGGTTTAGGTAGAGCAACTGGTGTAGTAGATTTTGGCTCAGCAGTCTTTCATGGTTTAGTTGAAGGTTAGGGTGTTGAGTAGTGTTTTAGTTTTGCTTGTGAGAGACTGACCTGGTTTTTTGTGGCCGTTTATTTGCTTGGAAAAAGTTGTTTTTTTATTTGTATGTTGGAACTTCACAAACTTTTAGGAAAGAGCATAAGGGAAACTGCTATCACTTACTTAACGTAAGGTGATAGCTTGGCGGTGCCAAGCGTTTTCTAACAGCGGCTGCCTGCTAGCACTTTTTTTGCGAAATATCCCATTGTGGGTGTGTTGTGAATACTGGTGTAGAGCTAAAAACTCCATCTGGGTTTGTGAAAGGGATCTGATAGTCCCAAAATGGGATTGTCATAAACCTTGATAGAGCAACATTCTCCTAAGGGTAAAGATCGTATCAAAAACCGTATTTTGGTTTTATTGAATACCAGGCTCGCTTTGAATGTAATGGAGAGCGGGGGGGTAAAAAATAAAAGTAGGTGAAATAGTTGAGGAATGATTTTGTCTACTTTTAAAAAATTGGGGGCAGTCATTTTTGAGCAAAAAGAGAAGTGAATTTAGCAGGTAAATCACACAGCTTATCGCCAGGAAGTCATCCATTTGATAGAAAATCAGGTGTAAGTATACCCGAGGGCGAAAAAACGGCTCACAGGGGCTAATAGGGGCTAAA